>NZ_CAXUQC020000003.1:0-5386 GCF_964253025.1 Rhizobacter sp. LjRoot28 | reverse complement strand
AGCATTGGGGATTGAGAAAGAGTAGAAATGCCACAAGCCTCAATAGCAGGTTTAAGAGCCTCGATACGCTCAAAGTCAAAATAATCAGCGTGACATTCAGAAGGGTAATAAGAACGAACCATAAAAAAGCCTCCAAGATTTGGAGGCATGAAAACATACAATTGGGAGGGTGTCAATCCTGACGGTTATTTCCTAGACAAATTAGAGCCAATACCATCAGCTTTACCGTCTTTCCAGAAATTGTTCCAAGTATCGGCAACAGCTTTATCAATACCATGAAAAATATCAACCACACCAGAAGCAGCATCAGTGACGACATTAGAAATATCCTTTGCAGTAGCGCCAATATGAGAAGAGCCATACCGCTGATTCTGCGTTTGCTGATGAACTAAGTCAACCTCAGCACTAACCTTGCGAGTCATTTCTTTGATTTGGTCATTGGTAAAATACTGACCAGCCGTTTGAGCTTGAGTAAGCATTTGGCGCATAATCTCGGAAACCTGCTGTTGCTTGGAAAGATTGGTGTTTTCCATAATAGACGCAACGCGAGCAGTAGACTCCTTCTGTTGATAAGCAAGCATCTCATTTTGTGCATATACCTGGTCTTTCGTATTCTGGCGTGAAGTCGCCGACTGAATGCCAGCAATCTCTTTTTGAGTCTCATTTTGCATCTCGGCAATCTCTTTCTGATTGTCCAGTTGCATTTTAGTAAGCTCTTTTTGATTCTCAAATCCGGCGTCAACCATACCAGCAGAGGAAGCATCAGCACCAGCACGCTCCCAAGCATTAAGCTCAGGAAATGCAGCAGCAAGATAATCACGAGTATCCTTTCCTTTATCAGCGGCAGACTTGCCACCAAGTCCAACCAAATCAAGCAACTTATCAGAAACGGCAGAAGTGCCAGCCTGCAACGTACCTTCAAGAAGTCCTTTACCAGCTTTAGCCATAGCACCAGAAACAAAACTAGGGACGGCCTCATCAGGGTTAGGAACATTAGAGCCTTGAATGGCAGATTTAATACCAGCATCACCCATGCCTACAGTATTGTTATCGGTAGCAAGCACATCACCTTGAATGCCACCGGAGGCGGCTTTTTGACCGCCTCCAAACAATTTAGACATGGCGCCACCAGCAAGAGCAGAAGCAATACCGCCAGCAATAGCACCAAACATAAATCACCTCACTTAAGTGGCTGGAGACAAATAATCTCTTTAATAACCTGATTCAGCGAAACCAATCCGCGGCATTTAGTAGCGGTAAAGTTAGACCAAACCATGAAACCAACATAAACATTATTGCCCGGCGTACGGGGAAGGACGTCAATAGTCACACAGTCCTTGACGGTATAATAACCACCATCATGGCGACCATCCAAAGGATAAACATCATAGGCAGTCGGGAGGGTAGTCGGAACCGAAGAAGACTCAAAGCGAACCAAACAGGCAAAAAATTTAGGGTCGGCATCAAAAGCAATATCAGCACCAACAGAAACAACCTGATTAGCGGCGTTGACAGATGTATCCATCTGAATGCAATGAAGAAAACCACCATTACCAGCATTAACCGTCAAACTATCAAAATATAACGTTGACGATGTAGCTTTAGGTGTCTGTAAAACAGGTGCCGAAGAAGCTGGAGTAACAGAAGTGAGAACCAGCTTATCAGAAAAAAAGTTTGAATTATGGCGAGAAATAAAAGTCTGAAACATGATTAAACTCCTAAGCAGAAAACCTACCGCGCTTCGCTTGGTCAACCCCTCAGCGGCAAAAATTAAAATTTTTACCGCTTCGGCGTTATAACCTCACACTCAATCTTTTATCACGAAGTCATGATTGAATCGCGAGTGGTCGGCAGATTGCGATAAACGGTCACATTAAATTTAACCTGACTATTCCACTGCAACAACTGAACGGACTGGAAACACTGGTCATAATCATGGTGGCGAATAAGTACGCGTTCTTGCAAATCACCAGAAGGCGGTTCCTGAATGAATGGGAAGCCTTCAAGAAGGTGATAAGCAGGAGAAACATACGAAGGCGCATAACGATACCACTGACCCTCAGCAATCTTAAACTTCTTAGACGAATCACCAGAACGGAAAACATCCTTCATAGAAATTTCACGCGGCGGCAAGTTGCCATACAAAACAGGGTCGCCAGCAATATCGGTATAAGTCAAAGCACCTTTAGCGTTAAGGTACTGAATCTCTTTAGTCGCAGTAGGCGGAAAACGAACAAGCGCAAGAGTAAACATAGTGCCATGCTCAGGAACAAAGAAACGCGGCACAGAATGTTTATAGGTCTGTTGAACACGACCAGAAAACTGGCCTAACGACGTTTGGTCAGTTCCATCAACATCATAGCCAGATGCCCAGAGATTAGAGCGCATGACAAGTAAAGGACGGTTGTCAGCGTCATAAGAGGTTTTACCTCCAAATGAAGAAATAACATCATGGTAACGCTGCATGAAGTAATCACGTTCTTGGTCAGTATGCAAATTAGCATAAGCAGCTTGCAGACCCATAATGTCAATAGATGTGGTAGAAGTCGTCATTTGGCGAGAAAGCTCAGTCTCAGGAGGAAGCGGAGCAGTCCAAATGTTTTTGAGATGGCAGCAACGGAAACCATAACGAGCATCATCTTGATTAAGCTCATTAGGGTTAGCCTCGGTACGGTCAGGCATCCACGGCGCTTTAAAATAGTTGTTATAGATATTCAAATAACCCTGAAACAAATGCTTAGGGATTTTATTGGTATCAGGGTTAATCGTGCCAAGAAAAGCGGCATGGTCAATATAACCAGTAGTGTTAACAGTCGGGAGAGGAGTGGCATTAACACCATCCTTCATGAACTTAATCCACTGTTCACCATAAACGTGACGATGAGGGACATAAAAAGTAAAAATGTCTACAGTAGAGTCAATAGCAAGGCCACGACGCAATGGAGAAAGACGGAGAGCGCCAACGGCGTCCATCTCGAAGGAGTCGCCAGCGATAACCGGAGTAGTTGAAATGGTAATAAGACGACCAATCTGACCAGCAAGGAAGCCAAGATGGGAAAGGTCATGCGGCATACGCTCGGCGCCAGTTTGAATATTAGACATAATTTATCCTCAAGTAAGGGGCCGAAGCCCCTGCAATTAAAATTGTTGACCACCTACATACCAAAGACGAGCGCCTTTACGCTTGCCTTTAGTACCTCGCAACGGCTGCGGACGACCAGGGCGAGCGCCAGAACGTTTTTTACCTTTAGACATTACATCACTCCTTCTGCACGTAATTTTTGACGCACGTTTTCTTCTGCGTCAGTAAGAACGTCAGTGTTTCCTGCGCGTACACGCAAGGTAAACGCGAACAATTCAGCGGCTTTAACCGGACGCTCGACGCCATTAATAATGTTTTCCGTAAATTCAGCGCCTTCCATGATGAGACAGGCCGTTTGAATGTTGACGGGATGAACATAATAAGCAATGACGGCAGCAATAAACTCAACAGGAGCAGGAAAGCGAGGGTATCCTACAAAGTCCAGCGTACCATAAACGCAAGCCTCAACGCAGCGACGAGCACGAGAGCGGTCAGTAGCAATCCAAACTTTGTTACTCGTCAGAAAATCGAAATCATCTTCGGTTAAATCCAAAACGGCAGAAGCCTGAATGAGCTTAATAGAGGCCAAAGCGGTCTGGAAACGTACGGATTGTTCAGTAACTTGACTCATGATTTCTTACCTATTAGTGGTTGAACAGCATCGGACTCAGATAGTAATCCACGCTCTTTTAAAATGTCAACAAGAGAATCTCTACCATGAACAAAATGTGACTCATATCTAAACCAGTCCTTGACGAACGTGCCAAGCATATTAAGCCACTTCTCCTCATCCAACGCGTCAGTTTTTGACAGAATCGTTAGTTGATGGCGAAAGGTCGCAAAGTAAGAGCTTCTCGAGCTGCGCAAGGATAGGTCGAATTTTCTCATTTTCCGCCAGCAGTCCACTTCGATTTAATTCGTAAACAAGCAGTAGTAATTCCTGCTTTATCAAGATAATTTTTCGACTCATCAGAAATATCCGAAAGTGTTAACTTCTGCGTCATGGAAGCGATAAAACTCTGCAGGTTGGATACGCCAATCATTTTTATCGAAGCGCGCATAAATTTGAGCAGATTTGTCGTCACAGGTTGCGCCGCCAAAACGTCGGCTACAGTAACTTTTCCCAGCCTCAATCTCATCTCTCTTTTTGCGTTCTGCTTCAATATCTGGTTGAACGGCGTCGCGTCGTAACCCAGCTTGGTAAGTTGGATTAAGCACTCCGTGGACAGATTTGTCATTGTGAGCATTTTCATCCCGAAGTTGCGGCTCATTCTGATTCTGAACAGCTTCTTGGGAAGTAGCGACAGCTTGGTTTTTAGTGAGTTGTTCCATTCTTTAGCTCCTAGACCTTTAGCAGCAAGGTCCATATCTGACTTTTTGTTAACGTATTTAGCCACATAGAAACCAACAGCCATATAACTGGTAGCTTTAAGCGGCTCACCTTTAGCATCAACAGGCCACAACCAACCAGAACGTGAAAAAGCGTCCTGCGTGTAGCGAACTGCGATGGGCATACTGTAACCATAAGGCCACGTATTTTGCAAGCTATTTAACTGGCGGCGATTGCGTACCCGACGACCAAAATTAGGGTCAACGCTACCTGTAGGAAGTGTCCGCATAAAGTGCACCGCATGGAAATGAAGACGGCCATTAGCTGTACCATACTCAGGCACACAAAAATACTGATAGCAGTCGGCGTGTGAATCATTAGCCTTGCGACCCTCGGCAGCAAGAACCATACGACCAATATCACGAAAATAGTCACGCAAAGCATTGGGATTATCATAAAACGCCTCTAATCGGTCGTCAGCCAACGTGAGAGTGTCAAAAACGATAAACCAACCATCAGCATGAGCCTGTCGCATTGCATTCATCAAACGCTGAATAGCAAAGCCTCTACGCGATTTCATAGTGGAGGCCTCCAGCAATCTTGAACACTCATCCTTAATACCTTTCTTTTTGGGGTAATTATACTCATCGCGAATATCCTTAAGAGGGCGTTCAGCAGCCAGCTTGCGGCAAAACTGCGTAACCGTCTTCTCGTTCTCTAAAAACCATTTTTCGTCCCCTTCGGGGCGGTGGTCTATAGTGTTATTAATATCAAGTTGGGGGAGCACATTGTAGCATTGTGCCAATTCATCCATTAACTTCTCAGTAACAGATACAAACTCATCACGAACGTCAGAAGCAGCCTTATGGCCGTCAACATACATATCACCATTATCGAACTCAACGCCCTGCATACGAAAAGACAGAATCTCTTCCAAGAGCTTGATGCGGTTATCCATCTGCTTATGGAAGCCA
>NZ_CAXUQC020000002.1:0-5414 GCF_964253025.1 Rhizobacter sp. LjRoot28 | reverse complement strand
TCTTTAAAAATTAACAGCCGATAAGTGTGGGCGTTTGAAGGCGAGTGCCAAGAGTCGCAAGACTCGAGGTCTCATGGACCTTAAACGCTCATAGAAGTGAAGTTCACTTCAATTCTTTGAGTAAATTATCAAGATCGAACTGAAGAGTTTGATCCTGGCTCAGATTGAACGCTGGCGGCATGCCTTACACATGCAAGTCGAACGGCAGCACGGGAGCAATCCTGGTGGCGAGTGGCGAACGGGTGAGTAATATATCGGAACGTGCCCAGTAGTGGGGGATAGCCCGGCGAAAGCCGGATTAATACCGCATACGACCTACGGGTGAAAGCGGGGGATCGCAAGACCTCGCGCTATTGGAGCGGCCGATATCAGATTAGCTAGTTGGTGGGGTAAAAGCCTACCAAGGCGACGATCTGTAGCTGGTCTGAGAGGACGACCAGCCACACTGGGACTGAGACACGGCCCAGACTCCTACGGGAGGCAGCAGTGGGGAATTTTGGACAATGGGCGCAAGCCTGATCCAGCCATGCCGCGTGTGGGAAGAAGGCCTTCGGGTTGTAAACCACTTTTGTCAGGGAAGAAACGGCTCTTACTAATATTAGGAGCTAATGACGGTACCTGAAGAATAAGCACCGGCTAACTACGTGCCAGCAGCCGCGGTAATACGTAGGGTGCAAGCGTTAATCGGAATTACTGGGCGTAAAGCGTGCGCAGGCGGCTATGCAAGACAGATGTGAAATCCCCGGGCTCAACCTGGGAACTGCATTTGTGACTGCATGGCTAGAGTACGGTAGAGGGGGATGGAATTCCGCGTGTAGCAGTGAAATGCGTAGATATGCGGAGGAACACCGATGGCGAAGGCAATCCCCTGGACCTGTACTGACGCTCATGCACGAAAGCGTGGGGAGCAAACAGGATTAGATACCCTGGTAGTCCACGCCCTAAACGATGTCAACTGGTTGTTGGACGGCTTGCTGTTCAGTAACGAAGCTAACGCGTGAAGTTGACCGCCTGGGGAGTACGGCCGCAAGGTTGAAACTCAAAGGAATTGACGGGGACCCGCACAAGCGGTGGATGATGTGGTTTAATTCGATGCAACGCGAAAAACCTTACCTACCCTTGACATGTCAGGAATCCCGCAGAGATGTGGGAGTGCTCGAAAGAGAACCTGAACACAGGTGCTGCATGGCCGTCGTCAGCTCGTGTCGTGAGATGTTGGGTTAAGTCCCGCAACGAGCGCAACCCTTATCATTAGTTGCTACGCAAGGGCACTCTAATGAGACTGCCGGTGACAAACCGGAGGAAGGTGGGGATGACGTCAGGTCATCATGGCCCTTATGGGTAGGGCTACACACGTCATACAATGGCCGGTACAGAGGGCTGCCAACCCGCGAGGGGGAGCTAATCTCAGAAAACCGGTCGTAGTCCGGATCGTAGTCTGCAACTCGACTGCGTGAAGTCGGAATCGCTAGTAATCGCGGATCAGCTTGCCGCGGTGAATACGTTCCCGGGTCTTGTACACACCGCCCGTCACACCATGGGAGCGGGTTCTGCCAGAAGTAGTTAGCCTAACCGCAAGGAGGGCGATTACCACGGCAGGGTTCGTGACTGGGGTGAAGTCGTAACAAGGTAGCCGTATCGGAAGGTGCGGCTGGATCACCTCCTTTCTGGAAATTGCACTCAAATTCTTGCGCCCACGCTTATCGGCTGTAGTTCACAACAGTGTGAAATGTGAGCCGGCAAATGCGTCCTGGCGCTGCCCAGGCCCTTGGCGCTTCACTAAGAAGATTGCAGGGTCTGTAGCTCAGTTGGTTAGAGCACCGTCTTGATAAGGCGGGGGTCGTTGGTTCGAGACCAACCAGACCCACCAATATTCATTGGGGGATTAGCTCAGCTGGGAGAGCACCTGCTTTGCAAGCAGGGGGTCGTCGGTTCGATCCCGTCATCCTCCACCATTCACCACGATGTTCGTCGTTGACACAAGAGTCCATTCGGGCGTTTGCGTCAGCGATTCGAAAGAATCGGCTGTTGTTCTTTAACAATTCGTAGAGTCGAAAATCAGAAGTTGCTGTCGGAAAGCGTCGCAAGACGCACCGTGCCGACAGCAATCGTTTTTGATTGCGTCAACAACAATTCAACTCGAAAGAGATTGAATCGGCATAACGCGTAATACTCAAATATGAGTCCTTGACGATACCGCCAGTCAGCGGTGTCAAAGTTATAGGGTCAAGTGACTAAGTGCATGTGGTGGATGCCTTGGCGATTACAGGCGACGAAGGACGTGATAGCCTGCGATAAGCTTCGGGGAGCTGGCAAATTAGCTTTGATCCGGAGATTTCCGAATGGGGAAACCCACCCGCAAGGGTATCGCATACTGAATACATAGGTATGCGAGGCGAACCGAGTGAACTGAAACATCTCAGTAGCTCGAGGAAAAGACATCAACCGAGATTCCGAAAGTAGTGGCGAGCGAAATCGGAAGAGCCTGCACGTTTTAGCACTCTTGATATCAGAACGGAATGGAAAGTCCGGCCATAGTGGGTGATAGCCCCGTATGAAAAATCTCGAGTGTGGAACTAGGCGTGCGACAAGTAGGGCGGGACACGTGTAATCCTGTCTGAATATGGGGGGACCATCCTCCAAGGCTAAATACTCGTAATCGACCGATAGTGAACTAGTACCGTGAGGGAAAGGCGAAAAGAACCCCGGGAGGGGAGTGAAATAGATCCTGAAACCGCATGCATACAAACAGTCGGAGCCTGGAAACGGGTGACGGCGTACCTTTTGTATAATGGGTCAGCGACTTACATTCAGTGGCAAGGTTAACCGAATAGGGAAGCCGTAGAGAAATCGAGTCCGAATAGGGCGTTCAGTCGCTGGGTGTAGACCCGAAACCAAGTGATCTATCCATGGCCAGGATGAAGGTGCCGTAACAGGTACTGGAGGTCCGAACCGACTAGTGTTGCAAAACTAGCGGATGAGCTGTGGATAGGGGTGAAAGGCTAAACAAACTTGGAAATAGCTGGTTCTCTCCGAAAACTATTTAGGTAGTGCCTCAAGTATTACCGTCGGGGGTAGAGCACTGTTATGGCTAGGGGGTCATGGCGACTTACCAAACCATTGCAAACTCCGAATACCGATGAGTACAGCTTGGGAGACAGTGCACCGGGTGCTAACGTCCGGACACAAGAGGGAAACAACCCAGACCGCCAGCTAAGGTCCCCAAAATTGGCTAAGTGGGAAACGAAGTGGGAAGGCTAAAACAGTCAGGATGTTGGCTTAGAAGCAGCCATCATTTAAAGAAAGCGTAATAGCTCACTGATCGAGTCGTCCTGCGCGGAAGATGTAACGGGGCTAAGCCAGTTACCGAAGCTGCGGATGTGCAATTTATTGCACGTGGTAGGAGAGCGTTCTGTACGCCTGTGAAGGTGGCTTGTGAAGGCTGCTGGAGGTATCAGAAGTGCGAATGCTGACATGAGTAGCGTTAAAGGGGGTGAAAAGCCCCCTCGCCGAAAGCGCAAGGTTTCCTACGCAACGTTCATCGGCGTAGGGTGAGTCGGCCCCTAAGGCGAGGCAGAGATGCGTAGCTGATGGGAAACAGGTCAATATTCCTGTACCGATATGTAGTGCGATGTGGGGACGGAGAAGGTTAACTCAGCCGGGTGTTGGATGTCCCGGTTCAAGCGTGTAGTCGTATCCCTTAGGCAAATCCGGGGGAATTAGATGAGGCGTGATAACGAGGCGGCTTGCCGCTGAAGTGAGTGATACCCTGCTTCCAGGAAAAGCCACTAAGCTCCAGCTACATACGACCGTACCGCAAACCGACACTGGTGCGCGAGATGAGTATTCTAAGGCGCTTGAGAGAACTCTGGAGAAGGAACTCGGCAAATTGACACCGTAACTTCGGAAGAAGGTGTGCCTTTAGTAGGTGACCCATTTACTTGGTGAGCCCAATAAGGCCGCAGAGAATCGGTGGCTGCAACTGTTTATTAAAAACACAGCACTCTGCAAAGACGAAAGTCGACGTATAGGGTGTGACTCCTGCCCGGTGCTGGAAGATTAAATGATGGGGTGCAAGCTCTTGACTGAAGTCCCAGTAAACGGCGGCCGTAACTATAACGGTCCTAAGGTAGCGAAATTCCTTGTCGGGTAAGTTCCGACCTGCACGAATGGAGTAATGATGGCCACACTGTCTCCTCCAGAGACTCAGCGAAGTTGAAATGTTTGTGATGATGCAATCTCCCCGCGGAAAGACGGAAAGACCCCATGAACCTTTACTGTAGCTTTACATTGGACTTTGAACAGATCTGTGTAGGATAGGTGGGAGGCTTTGAAGCGGCGCCGCTAGGTGTCGTGGAGCCAACGTTGAAATACCACCCTGGTGTGTTTGAGGTTCTAACCTTGGCCCGTTATCCGGGTTGGGGACAGTGTATGGTGGGCAGTTTGACTGGGGCGGTCTCCTCCCAAAGCGTAACGGAGGAGTTCGAAGGTACGCTAGGCACGGTCGGAAATCGTGCTGATAGTGCATAGGCATAAGCGTGCTTGACTGCGAGACTGACAAGTCGAGCAGGTACGAAAGTAGGACTAAGTGATCCGGTGGTTCTGTATGGAAGGGCCATCGCTCAACGGATAAAAGGTACTCTGGGGATAACAGGCTGATACCGCCCAAGAGTTCATATCGACGGCGGTGTTTGGCACCTCGATGTCGGCTCATCTCATCCTGGGGCTGTAGCCGGTCCCAAGGGTATGGCTGTTCGCCATTTAAAGAGGTACGTGAGCTGGGTTTAAAACGTCGTGAGACAGTTTGGTCCCTATCTTCCGTGGGCGCTGCAAGATTGAGAGAGCCTGCTCCTAGTACGAGAGGACCGGAGTGGACGCACCTCTGGTGTATCGGTTGTCACGCCAGTGGCATCGCCGAGTAGCTAAGTGCGGAAGAGATAACCGCTGAAAGCATCTAAGCGGGAAACTCGTCTCAAGATAAGTCTTGCCGGGGCCTTGAGCCCCCTGAAGAGTCGTTCGAGACCAGGACGTTGATAGGCTGGGTGTGGAAGCGCAGTAATGCGTTAAGCTAACCAGTACTAATTGCTCGTGAGGCTTGACCCTATAACTTTGACTTGAAGTCAAAGACACGTTATGCCATAATCGTTGGCTGGCGTAATCAAGAACACTTCTGATTGCAGCTGATCGCTCCCAAGAGCATCAGCTCCGACTCTGCGAATTGGCTGTCCTGCCCACAGGCACGACAGCGAACGGTTAAGCCTGATGACCATAGCGAGGTGGTCCCACTCCTTCCCATCCCGAACAGGACAGTGAAACGCCTCAGCGCCGATGATAGTGCGGATTCCCGTGTGAAAGTAGGACATCGTCAGGCTATTAATTGCAAAGCCCTCGTCACGGCGTGACGAGGGCTTTTG